>NZ_JAUBQB010000185.1:0-1801 GCF_036701035.1 Microcoleus sp. Pol7_B2
GGGATTGGTTTGTGTGGACGGTGTAGGGTACTGGGTTCTACGGCTGATGCGTTACAAATTGTTGCAAAATGATGCCGTAATGCAGTAAATAGTAAGATAGTTGGTAGTGGTGCATTATCATGTTAAACTAATAAAATAATATCAATACTCCTGAGTATATATGAGTATCACTTGTTTAAGATGTCCTTCGGGGAAAATTATTAAATACGCTCATACTTATGGTAAACACGTGGTAAACAAGGATATAAATGTCAAGTAATGTGGGCGACGGTATTTTGTCCATGAGTATAATTTATCGTTAAGGCGAGTTCCGTGACCTGCAATTACTATACACTACTACCCAATTACTATGTACGACAAAAATAATCCAAATAAGCTCATGCCAGATCCAACAAGTCAAGGGAAGACTCACTTTATCTCACCACGGTTACTAAAGTTATTAAGTTACCAGACCCCTATAAGACAATTCTTTACCCAAGCGACCTATATGAGTCGCCGAACTGAGCCGGGAAGTATTGATTTTACTATCGGTGATGCCCATGAAATACCACCTCCAGGGTTTGTAGAAGCCTTACAGCGTTGGAGTGTACCGCAAAATCAAGGGTGGTATGGCTACAAAGGAAATATTCCACAATCACGGATCACTGTATCCGCTGCTCTTCAGGATAAACGCGGACTTTCTATATTGCCTGAAGATATTTTTATGACCAATGGTACTGTAGTTGGTTTGGCGATTTGTCTGCAAATGTTAGCTGGTGAGGGAGATGAGGTAATTATTTTGACTCCACCCTGGTTAGGTTATAGGAGTATGGTGCATTTTACCGGTGCGGTTCCGGTGGGTGTGCCTGTGGATAAAAACACCTTTGATATGGATTTGCAGGCGATCGCATCTGCAATTACCGAACGGACTCGAGCAATCATTATCAATTCACCCCACAACCCTACAGGTAAGATTTTTTCAGCTAGTACCCTAGAGGGTTTGAGCGGTATACTTAACGAGGCTTCTAAGCACTATGGCAAGCCTATTTATATTATTTCCGATGAAACCTTCAGCCGCATTGTTTTCGACAACCAAACTTGTCCCAGCCCTACTCAGTTTTACCCATTTTCTTTCTTAGTATATGGTTATAGTAAGACTTTAATGGCACCCGGTCAACGTATAGGGTATATTGCTTTACCTCCCACTATGCCTAATCGGGAAGAAATAAGACGAATCATTGCTTTCCTACAACAAACTCCTTTTGGTTGGTGTTATCCTAGTGTGCTCATGCAGTATGCATTAGGAGACTTAGAGCAACTAAACATAAATATCGAGCATTTACAAAACAAGCGAGATCGGATGGTGAAGGCACTGCGGGATATGGGTTACAACCTGTATAACCCTGATGGGACGTTCTTCCTCTTGGTGAAATCACCTTGGGATGATGACCTTGCTTTTGCCGAGTTATTAGCAAGTCAAGATATATTTGTTTTACCAGGAACTCCCCAGGAAATACCCGGTTACTTCCGAATTTCCCTTACTGCCAACGAAGAAATGATTTCGCGTTCTCTACCCAAATTCCAAGCTGCGATGGAATACGCTGTTGCTAACCCACTTGCTTCGCCCTCTTCTGTCACTAAGCGGCAGAGTATAATAGAACAAAATCTCTCAAACCAGAGCTAGGTCTATGGTTAACCCTCGCCAAGCTATTTCAACCTGGAAATTGATTGATGAGTATTGTCGCTATTACAGAAATCTGTTTTCAGAAGTCAGAAGCTTCAAAGCTTTTACACACCTTCATGCTGGTATAATTTCTGATAT
>NZ_JAUBQB010000186.1:0-1788 GCF_036701035.1 Microcoleus sp. Pol7_B2
TGAACCAATATTTCTTTGAGACATCTTCTGAAATCCCCTTGACAACTGCCATACAGGCTTAACTTGTTACGAATGTGCAAGAATACCTGACAATCAAACAACTTACAGAAGCAGTAAAAGGCACAATTACCCCTCGGATGGTGCGACATTATCACGCTTTGGGGCTGCTATCTCCGGCCGTGCGATCGACCTCTAACTACAGACTGTACACCCGCAGCGATGTGCAAAGACTGCAAAGAATAGTCGCACTCAAGCAGCAAGGCTTTCAACTGTCTCACATCCGCAAACTGTTAGAAACTGACGCGGATGCTTCGCCTGACGCGCTGATGGGGACTCTGCAACGGCAATATCTGTCGGTTATTCAGCAAATTGTTCGCCTCAGAGAAACGGCTTCGGCGCTGGAAGGATTGCTGGGACGGGATATTTCCTGTCAAGCGGTGCAAGCGGACGCACTGGTGCAATTAAGGCTGTTGCAGGCGGAAACTGAGGGGGGGTTGGATGAGTTGGAACAACTTTGGGAGGGTTGGGATGCGGGGGCGCACACTCACCCGGAGGATTTTGGGGAGGCGTTGCAGCATTTGTTGCCGGATTTGGGCGATCGCTCGGAAATTGAGGTAGACTTGCTTTCTAAACTGGTGTTAGCTTGCGGTGATTGTTCGCTGCTGCCGTTTGTGAAGTTGAGCGCAACGGCGATTAAATCGGCGCGGGAAGCTTTGAAAAATCAGTGTCAAATTGTGGCTGATGTGCCGCCTGTTTTTGCGGCTTTGGATGGGACTAGATTGGCGCATTTGGGAACAAGTATTAAAACTTTAATTGATGACCGGCACATCAATGCTGCGGCGGAAGCGGAACAGGAATTCTGGCGGCAGGGTGAGTGGTTTGAAAAGTTGTTGAAACTGGAAAAAGGATGTATATTGGTGATAGGATATGCGCCGTCTGTGCTGATGGGGGTTTGCGAGGCGATCGAGAGTGGGCAACTGCAACCGGCTTTGGTAATTGGTATGCCGATGGGTTTTAGTCATTCTCCGGTGGCAAAACGGCGGTTAGTGCGATCGGGTGTTGCTTATATTACGACTGTGGGGACTTTTGGCGGCGGGTTGTTGGCGGCGGTTGCTTTGAATGCTTTGGTTGAGTCTTTAATTGAAAAGCCGAATTGTCATTGTCATCTCAAGTGAAGAGGGAATTTAGGTTTATTGTGGCTTAATTTGTTTTTTACTCTTTTATTCGTTTCAATCCCTGATAGGGAGTTAGGTTAATTGCGGCAAATGGCAGAGCCACTGGTGATCAAAGGCCGCAGTTTCAATCCCTGATAGGGAGTTAGGTTAATTGCGGCATTCTGAGCTTGTCACAGGTGAATTTTACTTTGTTTCAATCCCTGATAGGGAGTTAGGTTAATTGCGGCAAAAGGACAATCAACAAATTCAGCGGCAATTCTGCGTTTCAATCCCTGATAGGGAGTTAGGTTAATTGCGGCAGAAATACTTTATGCTGAGGGCATGGCGGTATGGTGCGTTTCAATCCCTGATAGGGAGTTAGGTTAATTGCGGCGCGAGTCTGCCAGCCAAGCGGCGCAACGGATTTTAAAGTTTCAATCCCTGATAGGGAGTTAGGTTAATTGCGGCGTGGATTCTCTTGTTATGGTTGCCATCAACGATGTTTCAATCCCTGATAGGGAGTTAGGTTAATTGCGACGATAAGCTTCAGGATGAGCTATACAGCACTTCCGGATGTTATGAGGTACAGTAGCAGCAATTAGCAAACCAGTTTTTGAGATGTTTGGGATTCATT
>NZ_JAUBQB010000135.1:0-3046 GCF_036701035.1 Microcoleus sp. Pol7_B2
GGCACATCTCTTGATGAAGTTATTCGTGCTTATTGTGCAGAAAGAGTGTCTCATACTTATTTGAAATGACTATAACTCGCCTCTACAAGATGAATCCGTTGCAGCTTCACAAAAAATTACTATTATTCACCCTTGATGCTGACATTTTACCGATGACACTTCATATATAAATTTGCTAAGGTAAATACACCTTAATTTCCGTACCTTCATCTACCTTCAGGTGTATTATGCCAGACTATATAAGTTTAGTCCCCACCGCGATCGCCTTTCTCGACTCTGCTCTTCCCGATGGCGAAACTCTCCGCAACGGTATCGCAGCGGGGACAGAAGTTATTACCCTGGATGGGGCGCGGGATGGACTAGAACAAATAACGGCCGCGCTAGCGAGTCGCAGCAATATAAAAAGCATTCATATCATCTCCCACGGCAGCCCCGCGAGTTTGCAGCTAGGCGCGATCGATCTAAACTTAATAAATTTAAAAAGTTATGCTAAACAATTGCAGCGTTGGTCGCGATCGCTGGCAGACAGTGCAGAGATTTTGCTGTACGGGTGCGATGTAGCGGCGGGGGAGAAGGGCGCTAACTTTGTGCAGCAACTTAGTCAGCTAACCCAGGTAAAAATTGCTGCTTCTAGATCGCCGATCGGCAGTTCCGCAATAATCCAAGCTTTTGCTTGACACTGCTCAGCACTCCAGATATTATTTTAGTAACAAAAATGACCTCCACAAGCAACTCTACGGGCAATAATCTCAGTGTAATTACGCAAATTAAATTTAACAGTGAAAAAACAGCGACAGTAGTTGACAGCTAATACATAATCATTTCAAATTTAGGTGCATCTAGATGGGACAGATAATTATTAACGAATTCCGGCGGGATACTGCAAACATTACAGACAACGAGTATGTAGAGTTACTGCTCACAGAAGATGTAAGTGCAACTCAGCTTCAGAGCTATTTTGTAGGCGACTCAACTGATCCAACTCCAGCTAAATATTCAGCTTATCGATTTACTAATATGGCAAGTATTGCTCCTGTGTTTAAAGCAGGAACAATACTTACGATCGGTGGTTCGGTTGCTAATCAAGAGATTGCCTACAACCCCATACCGTCGGGAACAAACACCGATTGGAACATTCGATTGAGTCCCGCAGGTGGATTTTTGACAAAGCTGCTCCCAGCCGGAAATTTGCCTGGGGATTTTGCAGCCTCAGATATTGTTTGGGTAGATACTAGCAGTGCGGGAATTACTTCTGTTGATTCCCTCGCCTGGAGGACATCAGGGACACACGGAGCCTTTGGGAGTGCAGCTAAGGTGCAAATTCCAGCACCAAGCAACGGGGGTAATGTCGAGTTTTCGAGCGATATAGGCGGCATCAACAGAACTGCTAGTTATACTATAGATAGTCCCGGCTCCTTGGGTTTACCCAACGGCGGAATTAATACTATTTATATTAACAGTCTCCGCAACCGGCCGGTTAACATTGCTCCGACTTGGGCAGGTCCTAATGTTAATCCGCAGATCGCAATTAATGAAGATATACCCAGCGCCGCTAACACAGGCTTTAGTATTTTTAACCTCACTAGCGAGTTAGGCGGTGACGCTAATGGCGATCCTTTGGGTGTAGCAGTCACCGCGACAGACAATACTAACGGTAACTGGCAATTTTCAACTGACGGCAATACTTGGACAAATTTCGGCACAGTGTCGGAAAATTCAGCAACCGTACTCGGCCCGACTCCTCTTTATAATGGCTTACTTGGTAACACTCCCAGTTCTCAAAATTGGCTGTCTTTGGCTAACTTAAATCTTGTTCCTCCTACCGCTAGAGCTTCCGAATTTTTTAACGGTAATGGAGTTAATTTAAACAGCACTGCTGCCAATAGTATTTATGCTGGCTATACAAAGAATCCTTTAAATCCGTCATTTCCCCCGCTCGATCGCACTACGGGCTTTAGCTTATCTTTTAATCTCCAAATTATCTCGGAATCCCGCACTAATCAAAATCGGGGGGGTTTTAGCATTGTTGCCGTTACTAGCGATCGCAAAGCCATTGAAATTGGTTTCCAGCGCCTATCTGCAACTTCGGGCAATATCTTTGCACAAGGCGACGGCATTACTCCCAACCCAAGCGGACAAACCAACGGCTTATTTCTTGCAGCAGAGAATTTTGGTTATAACACCAATATTGCTACTAACTACACTCTCAGAGTTGAAGGTGACAATTACTTTCTTTCCGATGGCAGCGATATCATACTAGCCGGCCCGCTGCGCGATTATTCAGGATTTAGCGGCTTGATAGATCCTTACGAAACTCCTAATTTTCTATTCCTCGGTGACGACACAACCTCGGCGCAAGCTAACATCAACCTGACGCGGGTATCCCTGCAAACGCCTGCGAGAGTCCGCTTTGTACCCAACCCAGACTATTACAGTACCCCTGGAAGCGAACCAACAATTACTTTTCGGGCGTGGGATGGAAGTAACGGAGTGGGTAACGGTACTGCCGGCGTCAATGCTTCAGTTACTGGTGGAACAACGCCGTTTAGCACTAATAGTTTAACAAGTTCGATCGCAGTTAATCCAGTCAACGATCCACCTTCGTTTGTCAAAGGGGTCGATCCCATCGCCAGCCACAACGCAGGCCCGCAAACAGTCCCTGGATGGGCTACAGCCATTTCCCCAGGCCCCGCCAACGAGTCGGCTCAAACTGTTAGTTTTCAAGTAGTGGGTAATGACAATACTGCTTTATTCAGCGTACCACCGGCGATCGACTCTTTAGGACAACTGACTTTTACGCCGGCGGGGGGTGCAACTGGCGCTGCCAATATCACTCTAAACCTCAGAGACAGTGGCGGTATAGCTAACGGTGGCGTCGATACTTCGGCAAACCAGACATTTGTGATTAACATAACCAATAATCCACCATTCGCAGTAATTGACAATTACAAGACCCTGCATGGTAAAGTCCTGAATGTGCCTGTTGTTGAGGGAGTTTTAGCCAACGACATCGACTCGGACGGTGATGTATTGACGGCAACTAAAG
>NZ_JAUBQB010000135.1:3146-9006 GCF_036701035.1 Microcoleus sp. Pol7_B2
TGGTTCCGATAGTTTTACTTACACTGTCAGCGATGGGGCTTTTACTTCACCAGCCATTTTAGCAAATATTAATGTCAACATTCCCGGTAAATTTAACTTCAGCAACGCCAACTACAGCGCTAATGAAAACGGTCAGTTTGCCACAATTACCGTTACTCGCACTGATGCTACTAATGTGGCTGCGGCTGTCAGTTACAGTACGAGTAATGGAACAGCTAATGCTGGTAATGACTATAACCAAACATCGGGAACGTTAAATTTTGGCATTGGCGAAACTGCTCAAACTTTCACGATTCCCATTGTTGATGATTCAGAGATAGAAGAGGATGAAACTGTTAACTTAACTCTGAACAATCCCACTAATGGAGCAGATTTAGGAGCGATTTATAGTGCTATTTTGACTATTGTAGATACAACTCCGACTCCGACGCCAATTCCTGCGGAAACTCCAATTTCGACACCGACGCCAATTCCGACGCCGACGCCTGCGGAAACTCCAATTCCCACACCGACGCCAATTCCGACGCCTGCGGAAACTCCAATTCCCACACCGACGCCAATTCCGACGCCTGCGGAAACTCCAATTCCCACACCGACGCCAATTCCCACACCGACGCCAATTCCTGCGGAAACTCCAATTCCGACGCCGACGCCTGCGGAAACTCCAATTCCCACACCGACGCCAATTCCTGCGGAGACTCCAATTCCCACACCGACGCCAATTCCTGCGGAAACTCCGACGCCTGCGGAAACTCCGACACCAATCCCGACGCCGACGCCAATTCCTGCGGAAACTCCAATTCCGACGCCGACGCCAATTCCTACGGAAACTCCAATTCCGACGCCGACTCCTGCTGAAATTCCAATTCCCACACCGACGCCAATTCCTGCGGAAACTCCAATTCCCACACCGACGCCAATTCCTGCGGAAACTCCAATTCCGACGCCAATTCCTGCGGAAACTCCAATTCCGACGCCAATTCCTGCGAAAACTCCGACCCCTGCGGAAACTCCGACACCAATTCCGACGCCAATTCCGATATCTGCGGAAACTCCAATTCCGACGGCTAAACCTGGGCAAACGCCGATCGCCAATCAGAATTCGATTGCCCCAACCACATCTCCAACAACCGAAACCCCCACACCTGCGCTAATTCCTGCAGCTTCGGAAGACTGTATGTGCGATCGAATCACTTTACCCGATCGCACTTCCATTGCCGGCCCGAATATCCCTGAAAATATCCTCAACGGTACTGACGGTAAAGATACTCTAACCGGCAGCGATATTAATGACATCATCAACGGTTTCAACGGCAGCGACTGGCTAAATGGTTTTGTCGGCAGCGACAATATTTACGGTGGCCTTGCTAGCCCAGTTACTGTTGGCGCGGATGCAGACAGCGACACCATATTTGGCAACGAAAATAACGACTATCTCCTCGGCCACGCTGGGAATGACATTATTTATGGGGGTAAAGATCATGATGTGGCGATCGCAGGCAAAGATAATGACGTAGTTTGGGGCGACAAAGGCAACGATACCCTACTTGGCGATGAAGGTAATGACAGTTTATTTGGCGACACTTCTGAGGCGCCTGACGGTGACTTGACAGGAAAAGATTTGCTTTTTGGCAATAACGGCAACGACGTTTTGTACGGACAAGAAAGCGAAGATACTCTAAGTGGCGGCGAAGACAATGATACCTTACACGGCGGCAAAGATAACGATATAATTTGCGGCGATTCTGGCAATGATTTGCTTTTTGGAGATTTGGGAAATGACACCATCTGCGGTGGCGATGGCGAGGATACGATTTTCGGAGATATTGACAATATCGCTACGGAAGCTAGCAGTCAACAAGATTATTTGTGCGGTGGCACCGGCAATGATTTAATTTTTGGTAATCAAGATGCCGATCAATTGTGTGGCGGTGACGGTAGCGATACTCTGTACGGCGGTAAGGGTGATGATACTTTTATTGGGGGAATTGGCGACGACTGGTTGATGGGAGACTTCGGAAACGATACGCTGCAAGGGGGAAGCGGGCGCGATTACTTTTTCTTGACTGCGGGAGAAGGCCAGGATGTAATCGCTGATTTTACGCAAGGTGAAGATTTATTAATTTTAATGGGAGGGTTAACGGTCGATCGACTCAGCATACTTCAAGAAAACACTACAACTTTTATCAAAATTGCCAATACCGATCAAATCTTAGCTAGCCTCAAGGGCGTGCCAGCTAATCTGATCACTCAACAGGATTTTACAGTAACCGGGCTACCTGGTTTGCAGATAATATCGAATCCGGTTGTATCACAATGATCGCTAATATCATGTCCGATCGATTAACTATAATATCATGGTCGGGGTGGGTTGGTGAGATTGTCAATTATTGGCAGGTATTGTTGGTGAGGGGAACCCCTAAAAAAATCGCGATCGCTCGACCGGATATGATATGAGACACTACTTAAATCTTTCGTATAGCGTCAGCAAATAGTCATATCGCATTGATTTATCCTCTCTAAAATTAATCTAGCCTGCCTTCAGAAGGTAGGCTAGGGCGATCGGGAGGAGTATAGAGTCAAACACAATATTGGTACTAGACTTGGGGTTAAGTTGAAACTGTAGGGTGCGTACTTCGCACCCTACAGTCTCTCATTTCCAGGCTCGGCTTTGTATTTAAACCGGAACCAGAGTCGGTTCCAAAGTTGCCACTAATTTGAGATTGTACTCATATTCAAAACACGGCTTTTTATAATCCAAACTCCACAATTCTAGAGCGCAATTGTCTTCGGGATTGAGCGGTTGTAGGCGCAAGTGAAACTCTCTAACTTCCGGGCGATATTCGCATTTAAAATCAGAAATTGCGCCTATTTGCCGCCTATCTAAAGCCACAGCTAACCGCAGAAAAGGATGCAATTTATTGACGAATTCTCGGTATTTTTTCGGAAGAGCAATAAAGTTTTCGTGCTTCTTTTTGGGAGGATTTTTCCGGTGATAGCGAGCCAAATTGGCAATTACTTCAATCTCTGTTTCAGTGTAGCCCAATAACTCACCATTGCGAATTAAATAGTAAGAATGCTTGTGGTGCGCTGAATGACTGACGTACAAACCGCAGTTGTGCAGAATTGCGGCAGCCCACAGCAACTCGCGTTCTTCACTTCCCCAGTTGTGTAGAATTCCTTGAGTTTGGTCGAAGAAGTTGAGAGTAAATGCTGCGGTTCTTTCGCTTTGTTCTAAATTGACTTGATATTTCTCAGCCATGTGGTGAATGCTGCGCTGGCGGATTGAACCTTGATAGCGTAAGCGGTTTTCAATTAAACCGTGCGCCAGCATCCAGTCAACAATTACGCCTTCTCTCAGAGATCGATCGCAAACAGTCAGCGATTCAATTCCTAATAGTATCATAGCTTCCTGCAAAATCAAAGCGCCTGCCAGAATAATTTCCGCCCGCTTGTCCGACATTCCCGGAATTGCCAACCTTTCGGCATAAGAAAGTTTGCGAAAGCGATTGACTAAATCGCGCAAATCTTTTAAACTTAACTGATATCCGGCTAGGGGACTCGGCACTGTTCCCCACTTTTCGCGAGCATTAATTGCCGCTAGAGTTTCGATGGTTCCAGCAGTGCCAATCAAGCGCAAAGGTTCGCCCTCATGGAATTGAGATCGCAATTCGTCGATCGGTCTTTCTAGCGAAATCCGAATATAAGCTTGCAAATAAGCAAACTCCTCCCTGCTAATCGGGTCAGTTTTGACAAATTGTCCTGTTAAGCGAACAGCACCAATTTTTGTACTGGTGAGACACCGAGGCTCAGAACTGTCTCCTAAAATCAACTCCGTAGAACCGCCCCCAATATCAATAATCACCTGCGACTGATTGTTAAACTCCATACCCGAAAGAACGCCGAGATAAATTCTCCGCGCTTCTTCCTGACCGGAAATTAAACTCACATTCAGGTCTAATTCTTCAGCAACTTGTTTGAGAAAATCCCGCCCGTTAGGGGCTTCCCGAACTGCACTCGTAGCCACAGCGATAATTTGTTCGGCATTGAAAGTTTTAGCAATATCTTGAAAACGGCGCAGAGTGGCGATCGCCCTTTCCATAACCTCGGACTTCAAACACCCTGTCTTAACCTCACAATCGCCCAACCGAACCGTATCTTTTTCTCTAGCAATAATCGTAAACGCGGGTAATTTCGGATCGATGCGCGCCACCACCATGTGAAACGAGTTAGTACCCATATCAATAGCAGCAATAATGCGATTTGACTCCGCAGAAGGAAGTGAATTAACCATTGGAGTATCGGGGTTGACAGATATTTATGATTATTTCACGAATCCAGTGAGGCATTCTATTAAATTAGCAAAAATTTGGAATTGCTGACTGCTCAAGACTTTTACCTGTTTTAAATTTCGGCAGAAGTGCGATCGCCAGCAGAGATAGTAAGTGATTGTGCCTAAAATTTGATAAAATCTAGAGTTAAAAATATCAAATCTAGAATTGAAATGCTTAAAGAGCCCGATCGCCAACCCGAATCCACATTGCTAACTGTCGTGAGGCTTTTGAGATGGGACAAACCAGCAGGAAGGCTGATTTTAATGATTCCAGCCCTCTGGGCAGTCTTTTTAGCAGCAGACGGGAGGCCGCCCGCAGCATTGGTGGGCGTGATTGTGTTGGGTACCTTAGCCACGAGTGCGGCGGGATGCGTCATCAACGACTTGTGGGATCGCGATATCGATCCCGAAGTAGAAAGAACGCGATCGCGCCCGCTAGCATCCCGCGCCCTCACCGTGCAAACAGGAATAGGAGTTGCATTAATTTCCTTTGCTTGCGCGGCGATTCTCGCTTTTTATCTCAATCCTTTAAGCTTCTGGCTGTGCGTCGCCGCCGTACCAGTAATTATCTGCTATCCGCTGGCCAAAAGATTCTTTCCAGTGCCGCAATTAGTGTTATCAATTGCCTGGGGTTTTGCAGTTTTAATTAGTTGGAGCGCTGCCGTTGACGAATTAGAATTAGCAACTTGGCTTCTGTGGGGTGCAGTCGTGTTTTGGACGATGGGATTTGATACAGTTTATGCGATGAGCGATCGGGAAGACGATTTGCGTTTGGGGGTGAATTCCAGCGCGATATTTTTCGGGGACAATGCTGCTAATGCTGTGGGTTTTTTCTTTGTTGGTACTGTCGGTTTGTTAGCAGCAATGGGAATTGATCTGCACTTGCACATTGGTTTTTGGATGGCAATTAGTGCGGCGGCTATTTTGTGGTTTTTGCAGTACAGTCAACTGAAGAAAGCGGATCTTCCTAAGCTTGTTTACGGTCAAATTTTTCGCCAAAATGTTTGGGTGGGGTTTGTCATATTGGCGGGGATGATTGTTGGGGAGATTTTTTAGTTTTTTGTATGGCTTTTCCTGCAGGAAACGGGTATGAAACTCCAATGATTGAATTTTGACAGAAGAACTTCCATTGATTTAAGCCTCAAAGCCTGTGTCTCTCTGCTTTGTATCGAAGTCTCCAACGGCTGCACATCCCCGAAAAAAGGGGGACGAGCGATCGCTTATTCCCCCTTTTTCACGATTATTATACAGAAATATACTGAGTTCAATATACTTAGCTATCAATCCAATTAAATTAAATTCTTTACATAAATTAATGAGATCCAGGCTTCTAAAAACTGATATTTTTTTGTTACACAAAATTATACTCAATTATACTAAATATTGCTGAATAAAAATAAATACAAACCGATTGTGACAGGTGAGGCTGTGGCATCTGGCTAAGAAAGATCTATAGTCATTTCAAATAAATGTGAGACAGAGGTAAGATCATGATAAAATCGATAAAAATAGTTAATTAGAAAAAAA
>NZ_JAUBQB010000187.1:0-1751 GCF_036701035.1 Microcoleus sp. Pol7_B2
CTATTCTTTCTCTGCGCTGTGCTTATCTCAATGGTCAACTTTCCACTTGATATATGTGCAAAACTGAGATGCACCCATGCCTCAAGGCCCTGTTGTCAATAGACTTTGAGATGCGCTTACCCTGGATAATTAACAAAGGCGGTGGCAGAAAGCCAAAGCTTTTCGTGAGGGAGCAGATCTTGCTAACTTTAGTCTACCTCCATCACATGCCAACGTTTCAAATATTGGGTGTGCAATTCGGGGTGAGTGAATCGACAGCGCACAGTCAGTTTCATTACTGGTCAGAGACCTTGCGAGAATTGTTACCAGCGAGTTTATTAGAACAAGTAAAAAAAAACGAAAGAGACTGGGAATGGGTCAAGGAAATGCTGGAGGAATGGGAGTTAGTGGTAGATAGCTCAGAACAAGTCAGGGAAAGACCTAAAGACTATCAAGAGCAGAAAAAGTGCTACTCAGGAAAGAAGAAAAATCCTACGCGGAAAAATCAGTTGATTGTCCTACCAAATAGAAGAGAGATAGTGGATGTTATAGTGGGGAAACCGGAACCCAATAGCGATATTAATTTATTTAGAGAGCGACGGTCAGAATTTGCGGTTGGGCAAAGGTTTTTCGGGGACAAAGGTTATGTAGGAGAGGAGCAGATTGAGACTCCCCACAAAAAACCGAAGAAGCAGGAATTAACGGCCGACCTGAAAAAAGAAAATAAAAAATTATCAAAGCAACGAATTGTTGTTGAACATAGGATTAGATTACTCCAAATATTCCGAGTAGCCTCTGAGAGGTTTCGGCTAAGCTCCTCCCGATATGAGCAGGTAATTCTGGCAATTTGCAGGTTAGTCAGGTTGCGAGTGGGAGCCTTAATACTGCCACAATTAAAACCAGAAGACAGTGGGGTCTAAATTGCAGTGCTACCCTATCTAGATTTGGGTTCTAAATTAACTGAAACTAGCTCAAACCCTGATTAACCCGTGTTAGAAAGCAGAGATTTTTGAGAAGAGTTATAATTGGCAAAGCCTTTACCAGATAAGCTTTGCGAGTTTTGGGAGATGTCTACAGGTAAGGTCAACAATCGTAGCTTGCGAGGCGGGAGGCCATCGCGCCGTTTTTTGTCTCCTGCTGTTAAGCGTGACGGCTTAAAGATTTCAAGACTCAGCCCCTCCCATAGCAGAGCTTCTATTGGTGCTATCGGCGAACTCGGTAGTTGCGTGGCTCGACCCCAGTCTGGATTACCTGAATGAGCTGGGCGTTTTCCGCTCATAAAATTTCATCACGATTCCAGAAGTTCTCATACTTACTCTGATTGTAACGCCAGTAAGAACGAGTGTGATTTTTGCTTAATATCGCGTATCGCGTGGTAGAGGTTAAGAACGAGTGCCTGGTTGAGGGCGATGGCTTCCTTAAGTTTAAGTTGACACCAATGGATTTTGCCTTAGCTCTAGTCCCAGTAAGCCGCATCATCATATTGAACCACTGAATTCTTCTAGCGCTGCGTGGGAGAGAGTTTGCCCCAAAGCCGTATTTTGGCCCAAAAAAAGACCCCATAGTTATAAAGAGGAGTCAGCCAGCGGAGGTCTGAGCAGTGAAGGACAGCCGAAACCCTTGGTGTGTATAGGTTCAAAAAAAAGTCAAAAATATTTTCGCAAAACGCTTGACAACCCTGGGGAGAGTTGATACATTAATAAAGCGCCAGAAGGGAAGCGGTTCACTGAACCACAACCGGAAGGTAAAAAACTGAACCTAGAAAAAAGAAT
>NZ_JAUBQB010000188.1:0-1749 GCF_036701035.1 Microcoleus sp. Pol7_B2
CATTCGTAACAAGTTAAGCCTGTATGGCAGTTGTCAAGGGGATTTCAGAAGATGTCTCAAAGAAATATTGGTTCAGACCTCGCTGTCGATCGGGAAAAGGTGCAATAATTAACTTAGTATGGGGTTTTCGCTGAGATTTAACAATACCTAAATCTCGATTTTCAGGCGCGGCGAAATACTCGATTGGGTCAGTTGCCTTACCTTTTTGACGGGCTACATAAAAATGGTAAAGACCCCGGTAAATCATTTCTAATGAAATTGAATCTATTGGTAAAGAGAGTTGGTCAGCCACGGCATCACCTAAATCGACCAAGAGTGCATAAAATATCCAAGTACCCCAGATTTGAAGCTGAATGCCGTTGAGAGAACCCGTCCACAAATAACTTAATCCCAAGAGCCTTTTTACGGTATTAAAAGCCTCTTCAATTCTCCAGCGCCTGCGATATAAATCTGCCACAACGTAGGGTGGTAACACTTGAGGTTCCAGCACAGTTGTCAAATAAGAATGCCAGGTTTTACCCGAACGAACTTCAATCAGACGTAAGGTAATAAATGGAGTTTTGGCTGTTCCCGAACCCAAACGTACCCGACTATCTCTCAGGTCGTAACTTTTGGTAAATACTTGCTCTACTTGGATTGATGCTCCTTTTTTCAAACGAGTAATTAAGTGAATATCTGCTTCAATTAATTTGAGCCAAAAGCTAAAATGATAAAAACCTCTATCCAGTAAGAGTAAGGTTTTAGGTGGCACCAATTGCAGGATATTTTCTTCAAGCTTAACATCAGAAGATCGGGGATTTTCCCGAAACCAAACTTCGACAGGTAACCTAGTCATTAAATCTATGACTGTTGCCATTTTTCCTGCCAACTGCCCTCGCGGTATATCTTCCAGGCTTTTAAGCTTGCAAAACAATGCTTCGAGCGTTGAGCTATCCACTATCCAAATTCTCGAAAATTTGGTCAAGGCAAATTGAATGCTTTCTGGTAGAGGCCGTTGGTTTCTCTTGTACCAAGCAGTTTTTAAGTTTGGCAATAAATTTTTAAAGACTCCCTCAAATAAAGAGGCAGGAAAACTTAAAAATCTTTGAGACATTGCTTGTTGAGTGACTGTTGTAGGTCGGCACCATAAAAAACCTTCTCTTGCCAACATTCTTGTGAGTTCTGTCACTCCAGCCACGTCTCGCCACAATAGGGTTAATACTGCTGCTACCATCAACGGTAGATTAAGAATTCTCCCTCGTAAACCCAGTTGACGGTAGTAATTTTCTTGTGAGGTGATGGCTGGTGTTAATAATGCCGATAGTTGCGAGGCAATCGCTTCGTCTTCCACCATCGGTCTTGTGGTTTTTTTGGCGTGGTCACGGTTGGTTTTTTGACTCTTAGCCATATTTACTACCTACACAATCGCTCAATTATTTGTCAAATAAGATGGTTCGATCGTACCAAGGCTCGCCACCCTGAATGCTCGCCCCGACGCTGCCGTGCGCTTGCGGTGCAACGGAACTCGAGCTCCCACCATTATTATCGAGCTCCCGCCACTATTATCGAGCTCCCGCCACTATTTTCGAGCTCTTGCAACGCCAGTCGAGCGAACAATTTATTAATAATGATAATCGCTGTCGGTGGGAGAGTCCGCCGTCGGCGAACTCTCCCACCTTTACCCCTTTTTTGATTATCATTATTGTTCCATAATATTTCTGCAGAAAGAGGTATTGACAAAATCTACTCCTTTCTAACTTGTTACCAATG
>NZ_JAUBQB010000189.1:0-1726 GCF_036701035.1 Microcoleus sp. Pol7_B2
TCCCACTGAAATTGCTAAATATCCGGGTTGTTACATTTTTAGCAACTAAAAAAATAGTCAGTAATTCTGAAGAAATTGTGAGTTATTATACTGTCTGCAGGACGCTCCACTAAAAAATCGGTTTTCTGGGCAAAATCCGAGGTTTGGCAATGATAAATAACGATAAATATAGAAACCCACCGGGTTTCTGAAACTGTCGGCACAACTCCTAGTTCATTTTAATTTTAATGCTTAATAAATATTGACAGTAGTTAAGTTTTGTCGCATCTCAGAGGTCGTCCAATTAAAATATTATGATTATAAATGTTGTCAATTGAATCTGTGAAAGCTGGCTCTGTTATTGACTCAAAAAGAGTAGAAACTGTTGTGCCTGGAAATAGGGTATAATAAAAATTTAGTTGAGTCACTCAATACAAAAATGCCAGCCCAAAAAACATCTCAAGCCCCAACAAATAGATAAACTACAAAAAGCTTTAATAGAGGGAAAAAAAGCAAATATTCTAGAAATAATTATGATTTTATTATTGCTCAATGACGGCAAAGCAAAATCTAAAATCGCTGATTTTTTGGGTTGCTCAGTCAACCAAATATCCAACAGAGTGTCTCAATGGAGACCCAGACAATCTAGAAAGTTTGATAGATAAAAAAATGGAGGAAAATTACAAAAAAGCCAGAGATAAATATATACATATATTATTAAAAACTATAGACAAAGACCCTCAATAAGTAGGATATAATTTTGGAAGATGGACAGCGCAGAGATTAGCAACATAATTATAATAATTCACATAAATAAAATTATATGTAGGACAAGTTCGGAGGATATTAAAGCAAAAAAACTATGTTTACCTCGCTCGCTAAGTATAGCCTAGAGTCCAAGAAAGATCCTAAAAAAAGGACAGCGTTTAAAATAAATATAGCAAAATATTTAAAAGTATAAAAAGGAACGCCAGAGCGATTACAGGTATGGTTTTGGGACGACATTGGATTTAGTTTAAGAGTCACCAGCACAAAAAAGTGGTGTAAAAAAAAAAGCCGAAAAAAGGTCAGAAGAGACCGAAGAAAAGCCAGAGGTAATGTAATGGGAGCAGGGAGGAATTTGTCTCAAAAAATGTAGGTATAGTTTCTCAAAAGAGGCAAGTAATATAAGTTTTATCAATTGCTAAAACTCTTTTATGAAAGCTAATCAATGAATGGGATTAGCAAGTAACCAAGCCTCAAAATTGGCTGAAAAAGGAGCAACAATAGTTATCATTCTTGACAATGGTAGTTTTCATAAGAAAGAAGAGTACCTGAAAAAAGTTGAAACAGAAATGCCTAATCTTCATTGAGAATTTCTCCCCGAATACAGCCTATACTATAACTTAATTGCATTAGTATGGCATTCAACAAAAGAATATATACTCACTCGATTTTTTACATCAATTGAAAAGCTAGAATATTTATTGCATGGCATCTTAAATGAACGATAATTAATAATTAAAGGAGGGCACAAAATCAAAAATAAGGGCAATTCTTGTATCACAGTTTAAATATGCAATAGCTTAATGCTAATAGCCCTGGAGAGCAAGCACTTTGACCGCAGGTAGCTCGACACAAGGTAACAAAATCACTATCTAAGTACAAGACTCCGAGTTCGTCGCGCATTTTTACAGCAAATTCCAAGTTTATGAAGTACAGTAACAGCAGCTTGTAAACCAGTTTTTAAAGTGCTTAGGATTGACCA
>NZ_JAUBQB010000136.1:0-8238 GCF_036701035.1 Microcoleus sp. Pol7_B2
TTTGGTTACAAGCTAAAAACTTTTTAAGAAAGTATTGGTATTTATGTAGGTCTTTTAAGATTGTCAAATTTTTGTTTAATTTTTTTACTGACGAACATAAATTTGATTTCCCCAAAATACGTCAATATACTTACACAGAGAAAATCATTTAGGATTGCTATATAGTAAAGTGGTCATTTGTGAAATTACTTTTACTTAGGGAACCTGATTAAAATTGGCAAACAATCCTTGGCATTAATAGGTACAGTTATTGCATTTTTGCTATCTATTTTTGCCGCTTGCTTCACAAGAAAGCAATAGCGAAATGAGCAAAATCCAGTTTTTCTGAGAAGCACCCAAAACGTTGTTGCCGATCGAGAAACAGTTTCTGCGATTTCCAACAAAGCAGCCAATCTATCTTGTCAGAATAAACCATAATTTCAGACTCAAGACTATTGTTTGTAGTTGAATAGGCCACCAATTTGTATTTCGCTGTTAAAACTTTTGAGGGTTATAATCCTCTGGGGGGGGTAACAACCAGCCTGAAACCCATACCTTTGTACGGATTGAGCCAATGTGTGCTAAAAAAAGATAGGCAGCATAATTGTTACACGCTTGCCTATCTCAAAAATAATGATACCAACATTCTACCTCATTCATTTAAAAAAACAACTAAGTTCAGCTCAATTTAAACTGATTGGAATCTTGCTACCCTTGATACAATCAGAAAAACAAGTGAGATTAGAACGGCTCTCGCGGGTATTTCCCTATCCAATTACAACAGAAAGTCGGCGTAGAAAACTACAAAGATTTCTCGATTTGCCTCACTTAACTATATCACTAATTTGGTTCCCATTAATTACTTATTGGTTGATTACTTATTGCCGTGTTGGTCAAACTTTATCAATTGCAATCGACCGCAGTCAATGGGGCCGCATTAATCTCTTTATGGTTAGCCTGATCTGGGAGCGAAGATCGATTCCATTATACTGGTCACTGTTGCCCAAATAGGGAAACAGTAACTTTGAGTCACTCTCCTACCAATCTACAGCCTGTTTTACCATTATTTTCAGAATATAAAGTAATCGTTTTAGGAGACCGTGAATTTGGTTCTGTAGATTTGGGAAACTGGCTAAGGGAAAAGGGTGTATCTTTTTGTTTAAGACTGAAAAAGAATCATTGTGTCGAAACGGAACATTTAGTTTGGCAACGGTTAGATGAATTAGGAATAGTACCAGGAACCTCTTTATATTTTCAAGGTAAAAGAGTGAATAAAACTCGACCTGCGACCGGATTTGATCTTGCTTGTAAGTGGAAAAGGAACTACGGGGGATGGAAGGTTGATGAAGCGTGGTTTATACCTTGGCGGGTGACAAGGCACCTCTAGTCTAAACAGGACAAAGGTTTGAGAGAATGGTAAGGCAAAAAAAATAAGGAGCCACACGGGCTCCCCAAAAAACAAAATGTTGCCACCATTATACCAAAAAATCCTGCGCACTCATCTCAATGAAAGCCAATACTTAACCTTACAACTGCTGTTGTTATTGCTTCAGGCTCATCGTCAGGTCAAGCTCTCCGTATTAGCCAGTGTCTTTCCTCAACCGATTCAATATCAAAGCCGGAAACGAAACTTACAACGCTTTTTAGTGTTGCCTCAGTTGTGCGTCAAACTGTTGTGGTTTCCCCTGATTAAATATTGGATTCGCCAAGAGCAAACCGGAAAGCGCTTAAACCGAGAACAACGTCGTTGTCTACGAAAACTCAAGCATCAAAAGTATGGCTATTGGATAGTTGCAATCGACCGAACACAGTGGAAAGGACACAATATATTTATGGTTAGTCTGGGGAACTCATGCTCTGCCGATATATTGGGAAGTCTTAAAGAAGTCAGGTAACAGTGACCTCAAGACTCAAAAACGACTTTTAGGTACCATCCTTCTTCTATTTAAAAACTATCCCGTCTAGGTCTTAGGCGATCCAGAGTTCCATAGCCCCAAACTCGCATCATGGCTTGATGACAAGGGCGTATTCTTTGCACTACGTCAGAAAAAGGACTTCCAATTTCAAGAGAATTTAGGTGAAGACTATCAAGTGCTCAAAAAGCTTGGTTTCAAACCGGGGATGTCCAATTTTTATCAGAATTTTTTGGGAAATAAAGGAGACGGTTTAGGACCATTTAATCTGGCTGTACATTGGCAACGAAAATATCGTAAACCAGGACCAAAAGAACCTTGGTATATTCTGACAAATCTCCCCAATCTGAAGCAGACTTTAGATGTTTATTGTTGTCGGTGGGGCATCGAACAGATGTTCAAAGATTACAAAACTGGTGGTTATAATCTAGAAGATACCAAGGTCAATGAAGCTCGCTTTTTAGCCTTAGTCTTGTTGATTGCGATTGCTTATAGTTTAGCGACGATTCACGGACAATGGCTCAAGAAATTAGGTGTAGAAATTTATGCTGGACGGAGCTCGGAACATCAAGACAAAACCCCACGACAAAGTGAATTTAGTCTGAGCCTCTATGGACAAAGGTGGATCTATGGGATGGAATTATGGAACGATTGGGTAATAAGTCTAATTGCACTCAAGCCCCATAAACGTCTCTATTTTCAGCGTGGCTTCTACGCGCTATCCCTCATGCAGCAAGCATTATAGGTGCGTTGTCACCCGTTAAGGGTTTATACTCACAGATTTAGGGTCATTGCCAGCAGCTATCAATGCTTATAAGCAGCGGATGGGTATTGAAGAAATGTTCCGAGACTGTAAAACAGGAGGCTACGATCTTGAAGGAACCAGCTTAAAAGGAGACCGACTTATTAACATGATTTTGCTCATGACACTTGCGTACAGCTCAGCAATATTTCAAGGCACGCTCACTCAAAAAAAAGCATGTACAAAAATATGTATCTCGTCGCAAAGAACCTAAAAAAAGATATCGAAGACGGAGTACATTTGGTGTTGGTTTAGATGGAGAAAAGTGGGTCAATTATCTCGAAAAATATTCTGACGAGGTAGAACAGTTAATGAAGTTAACTCCCAATAAACGCCGCTTTTATCAACAAGGTATGCGGGCCGTAACCCTTATACAGTCTATCTCGTAGACCTCTTTGTCACCCCCCAGATAATCCTAGCAGTTAAGTATTAACTGTTGCTGCTGCAAAAAAAATTATGAACACGTTTTCTCATCAAAATAGTTTTGGCTATACTAAGAAATGAAATCAGACTGAATGAAATATTTTTAAGGGTGATACCGCTATAATGGTGACATATAATTGTTTAGCTTTAATTTTAATCCCGAGGTCTTTTTATGGAAATTAAATTTTCAAGTATAACCTTTCCCGAGAAGGGTGATTTGGTCGCCGTGTCGGGCGACGAAGAAATACTTAATAACGACTTCACTAATACTCTTGCGGGCAAGGACTTAACCCTTAGTAATAGTATCAACAGCACTCCGACACGGATCAGCGGTTTCTACAACAGCGGGACGTTTACTACCGATGATAGTAACGGCTTAATCGTTGCTGCTGCAGACTACGGCGACTCAATTCCTGATACTTACGAGTACACGGTCAGCGGTATCCACAACACGGGTACGCTCAATACGGGTGAGGGAAACGACTTAATCGTTGGCGTCCGTTACAAACAAGGAAAATACAGGTCGAGCGATCGTGAGAGTAATGGCATTTTCAACGAAGGAGGCACCATTGATACGGGTGGTGGTGATGACATAATCACGGGCATTGCCCAGGGTTTTTTGAGCGTAGGAATCGAGCATAACTCAAACAACCCCAACTTGCAAAGCCCGATCATCATAAAGACTGGCAACGGTAACGACACGATCGCGGGTACTGGCGAATACATTGGCTTACGTTTTGGTTCCATCAATGGTTCCATCATTGATACTGGGGACGGGGATGACGCAATCACTGGCACTGGTGGGTATTCTGGCACGGTTCTCTACTCCTCTATTCTCAACACCGGCGAGGGTAACGACACAATCACTGGCCTTTCAACTCAGGGCGACGCCATTGCCAATTCCTCCACCATCAATACTGGAAATGGCAACGATATAATCACTGGCACTAGCACTTACAGCGTCGCCATCTTCAATACCGGCACCATCAATACTGGCGACGGCGATGATATAATTCTTGGCATTAGGACTGATTTCCGCTTTGGCGCGACTATCGCCAACGAGGGTATTATTAATACTGGTAAGGGCGCGGACTCCATTATTACTGATAGCGGCTTTTCTAGCTTTGGCAGCATATTTTTAGGAAAAGGTACAGACTATATCAGGGGTTCTGGTTATGCTACTTTCTATGGCGGGAAGGATCGAGACTCACTGGAATTAACATCAGGCAGCTATACCGTTGAAATATTGGGGGCAACGGTGGATTTTAGAAGTAGTAATGGCACAATGAAAACTTCTGAGTTTGAAGAACTCATAGCTGGTAGCACAACGTATGACTTTACGAGTTTAACCAACGGTCAAACAATTGTTGTCGCTTAGCAGTGTATTTGAGAAGTATGGGGCAGCTAGCTAACAAAAAAGTTTTGCTGTTCTTAAAGACCCTTTATTCTTTACTGGTAACGCTTTTATCCATCTTTTGAAAGAATGGGAGCTTTGGCTATGAGGAGTAGATTGCGTTTATTTGTTTATGCTTTGGGGTCAAAGACACCCCCGTTTCCCTTTACTAAAATTCATCTTCACTTTGAAAAATTAGTTAAGTTAATTCACTCTAAATCCGGTCTGACGTTGAAGCTTTCAATGCTTTCAGAAAGTCCCAGCTTACAACTGAAGTACGATCGACAATTACTTTCAATCTGCCCCGGTACGAGGGGATGCCCGACTTGGGGTCGCGAAGCCTTTGGGCGTCGGGTTGATGCGCGGTCTGAATTGCCGCTGCGGGAGGCTGAATAGGAGCCACCATAATAGTATGACTTTACTATTATGGTGGCTATGAAGGAGGAGCGCGGTGGTTGTGAACGAATATGCGGTGGTCATCTGCGGAGGCGGTCCGACTGGGCTGATGTTGGCAGGCGAGCTGGCTTTGGCTGGCGTCAATGTTGCCATTGTTGAGCGGCGCGCCAGCCAGGATCTAGTCGGCTTGCGCGCGGGCGGTCTGCACTCACGCACGATCGAGGTTCTCGATCAGCGCGGAATCGCCGATCGGTTCGTCTCACAGGGACAGGTATTTCAGGTCGTGAGCTTCCACATGACACCATTGGATATCAGCGACTTTCCCACCCGGCACAACTACCTCCTCCAGTTGTGGCAGAAGCACATTGAACGCATCCTGGCTGAGTGGGTCGGCGAACTGGGGGCGACGAGCTATCGCGGACGTGAGGTGACGGGGTTCGTGCAGGACGACACCGGCGTCGATGTCTCACTCTCCGATGGTCAGTCACTTCGGGCGGAGTATCTCGTCGGGTGCGATGGCGGTCGCAGCCTGATTCGCAAGGCAGCCGGCATTGAGTTCCCTGGGTGGGATGCGACGACGAGCTGGCTGATCGCCGAGATCGAGATAGCGCAGGAGCCTCCCTGGGGGCTTCACCGGGATGCGATCGGCATCCATGCAATCGCTAAGGCAGAGAATGGCGCGTCGGCTCGGGTCGTGCTGACCGAAGAGCAGTTGCGACTCGACAGCCAACCCACCCTGCGCGATGTCAGCGAGGCGCTCCTCGCCGTCTACGGAACCGATTACGGAATCCACAGCCCCACCTGGATATCGAGGTTCACCGACATGACACGGCAGGCGGCGGCGTATCGCGACCGACGGGTGTTGCTCGCGGGCGACGCCGCGCACGTGCATCCTCCGATGGGCGGACAGGGGCTCAACATCGGAGTGCAGGATGCGGTGAACCTGGGATGGAAGCTGGCTCAGGTGGTCAAGCGGACATCATCAGAAAACCTTCTCGATACCTATCACGCCGAGCGCCACCCGATCGCTGCCCGCGTATTGCAGAACACTATGGCGCAGGTCGCACTTCGTCGCACGGATGACCGCACCAAGGCTTTGGGCAACACCGTTTCCGAGCTCTTGAGTCTGGACGAGCCTCGCCGACGAGTCGTCGCGGAGATGTCCGGTCTGGGCATTCATTACGACCTTGGCGAAGGACACCCACTGCTCGGACGCCGTATGCCCGATTTAGACCTGGCAACCCCCAACGGTCAGCTTCGGGTATTTGCCTTGCTGCACGATGCCCGACCCGTGCTACTCAACTTCGGTGAACCCGGCTGCTTCGACATCGCTCCCTGGGAAGATCGGGTACGGTCAATCGACGCCGAATACGCTGGTATATGGGAGCTTCCGGCACTCGGGGTGGTTTCTGCTCCCACCGCCGTATTGATTCGGCCAGACGGATATGTGCCCTGGGTGGGAGACGAAACCCAATTGGGTCTTGCCGACGCGCTAACCACCTGGTTCGGACCACCTGCTGCGACGTAGCGAACCGGCGTTTGTTACTAATCCAGAAGTAGACCATGCGGGTCATCGTTTTGGGGAAATTACCGAACAATTCGGGGATGGTGAATTGATACAGTACAAGCGCGTTACCTTTAACCTGAGTGCTCTTCCGGGTCACTTGCCTACGCTGTGGGGGCGGCGCAGCATGGTACTGGCTGGCTTTGGTCGCCCCGTCGCCTCTTTGGTATCCCCCATGGATAGTTGCAAGCTACCTTGACCCTCCTCAATCAAACTGATTGTATTCTTGACCGATCGCATCTAAACACCAAAACTCAGCTAGCGCCATCACCACAGACAGTTTCAGGAGTTTCAGGATTTCCAGGCGGTGTCAACCACCCATTCCAACGGTCGCGGCTGAAAATTCAGTTCGCGTTTTGCCTTGGCATTCGATACACCTCGCATCTGAGTACCGTAGTAAACAGCATTCGCACCGCCTTCCATTTGCAAAGCATCCTCAACCGATATCTGTGGCGGTGGTGGAGCATTCAGCCATTGAGCAAACGCAGGGAGCCATTCGCGCACGGCTAAAGGTCGATCGTTAGCAATCAGATAAATACCGGGATTGCCTTGCTCTGCTGCTGCAACGGTAGCGATCGCCGCATCCTCAACGTGCAACCACGACCATACGCCCTCACCATTTCCCACGATCGGGAACTGTTGCTGCCGCACCTGTTGGGCAACATCACCATCGGAATTGAACCAGGTGCCGGGTCCGTAGAAGAAACCGTAGCGTAAGGCAATTCCTTCGAGATTGGATGTTTCCAATAAACGGTGTTCAGTCTCAGTGACGAGGCGAGCATCTGCGGCAACGGCGGGGGAGGCATCAAGCGATAACGGTGTTTCCTCATCTGCCAATCCAGTACCGGGAATTCCCCAGAAGGCCATCGACTGTTTCAGAAAACGGCGCACCCCTGCTGCCTTTGCTGCCGCCAGTACATTAGCTCCTCCCTCTGACCGAATCCGCGCATTCAGAGCGGCTGTCGCATTCATGGATTCGCGAGTGTAAGTTCTGGGTAGAGCGGTGAGTTGTTCAATCACCACCTCGGGTTGAGCGCGAATGACAGCCGCTTTAAGTGACTCGAAATCGAATACATCCGCGATCGCCGGTTCGATTCCCTGTGCCGCTAAGGACTGTGCTCTTTCTTGGGTGCGGGTCAGCGCGACAACATTGTGTCCTCTGGCAAGTAATTGGTCGAGCGTTGGGCGACCGATCGCTCCTGTTCCCCCGGCAACAAAAATCTTCATCTATCAACCTCGTGTTGAAGTATGGAAATATTTTGGCTTATTGAAGTGTTCGATCATCGATTAAAGGTGCAATGACTGCGATGTTGTTGACCAACTCATCCTGATTTTGTGGAAAATAGCGATCCCATTATACTGGTGCTTGCTGCCTAAATTAGGCAGTAGTAATTTATCAGAATAAACCATAGCTCTAGAACAAGTCCTACCATTACTGAAAGAATATAAAGTTATTGTCTTGGGTGATCGTGAATTTTGTTCGGTAGGCTTGGCCAACTGGCTCAAGACAAAGGGTATATCCTTTTGCTTGAAGTTGAAAAAAAAATCATTGTCTGGAAACGGAAAATTTAATCGGGCGATGTTTAGACTCATTAGGAGTAGTACCGGGAACTTCGTTATATTTTTGCATAAGAGAGGGTGAGAACAACTCAACCAGTAGTTGGGTTTGATATCGCGTCTAAATGGAAACGTATAGTCATTTCAAATAAATGTGAGACAGAGGTAAGATCATGATAAAATCGATAAAAATAGTTAATTAGAAAAAAAT
>NZ_JAUBQB010000137.1:0-8225 GCF_036701035.1 Microcoleus sp. Pol7_B2
CTCGAGCGAATAAGCTTTCATTTTTTCTGCTGATGTACTGAATGTACTGTACCACATTTACATGGAATTTGCTGTATGTCTCAATCTATTGTGCCAGCCGTCGCAGAAAAACAGCTCGATACTTCGCAGACATTAACTTTTGAACAATACCGATTTTATCAAAGCAATGACGATGTAAAATACGAACTGTACAAAGGCAAATTAATACCGCTAGCAACAGCAACAGTTTTACACATAAAAATTTGCGAATATTTAGTTTGCAAATTGCAGCGTTACCTAGCTGAACACAATATTGACTTAGTAGTAAAAACAGGCTTAGGAGTGAGAACCGAAGAAAATTCCTCCCGTATTCCTGACGTAGTTGTTTGCACTAAAAGTCTTTTGGAGCAAGCTGGTGCTAGACCCGGAGGGGGCATCCTTGACTTGGAAGAAACAGCGTTATTAGTAATAGAAGTAGTTAGCCAATATCGGCGGGCAGACTATATAACTAAACGAGGAGAGTACGAACAAGCTAACGTACCGGAATATGTAATTGTTGACCCGACAGAAAACAAACAGCGGGTGCGAGTTATGGCATTTCTCGAAGGTGATGACATTTATACAGAGGTAAATTACTTGCCGGGTGAGGAAATGGAATCGGTAGTATTTCCCAATCTGAGATTATCAGTCAATGAAATTTTAGATCCGCCATTAGTAGAGGGGTTAATTAAGGCCGAACAAGCGCGATTGCAGGAACTTAGACACCAAACTGCAACGCAACGTGAACGAGCTGATGATGAGAATCAACGTACTGAAAGGTTGGCAGCGAGGTTACGGGAGTTGGGGGTAGATCCTGATGCTGTGTAGGAAATTGGATAAAGTGCGCGCGGCGAAGCTATCCCGTAGGGAATCGCCCTTGACGAATCTCAATCATCTAGCGGCAAATCGCGCAGGAAATAAAAGCGCTCGCGCCCTACATCTTCGCCTTTAATTCGCCCTAAGTAACCAGTCAAAGGTGAGGAAAGTTCTATTAAAATTTGGTGCATTTCTTCATATTTTAAAGGTTGGGGCGACATAGAAAAGGCATAAGCACCGTGAAGCTGATTAAATTCAACACTTGTTGATTTTGTTCTTTCCAAAAAGTCTTTGACTAGCTGAACTATGTGCGATCGCACTTTAAGCTTTTCCCGCACATCATCAATATAGCGATTAACCTTAGCATCGGCTTCCTCACCAAACGGCTGTTGTTCCAAACAAGGTTTTAACTGTAATAAATCGATCGAACCTGGTTGCTTAGCTTTCAGTTCAACTAATCTTTGCAATGTTTCCGGGCGAATTACATTCATTTTACTACCAATAGCTGCTTGATTAGCTGGATTAGTTAAAAGCCCAGCCGCCAAAATAATTTTAACCGATCGATCGAACTTATCTTGACCCAAGTGAGTCAAACCTAAATGAATTAGTTGAGCCGTTACACTATTAGGTACACTTTCATGTTTGCTAGCTTTGCACTCTCCCGCTACTGGATAGGGCGTCTCGCAATAAAAGTCCAAACCACCAGCGCCACCTGTTGATTCTGGATTGAGACTAGCTTTCGGATTAGTGTTATAATTGGCAAATCCTAGCTTGATAAAACTTTTGCGGACTAACTTTTCAAATGTATTACCATCGCTAGAGTTTCCGATTTGTGCGATCGTTTTAATCCAATCTAAATCAGGATCTGGTTTTGCTGCTGGTAATTTTTCCGACCAACCTAGAAACATTTTGATTTCTGCGTCTAGTTGTTTGGCTTTTGGGTTGGTGGTGGATAAATGCACTAATGCACTTTGCAACTGTTCCAATTCTGGATGTTCTGGCGGCTCTAGTTTTGCCAGCTTTTGATGGCGTTTAGCAAAGATAGACTCGCTCAACACAGGCGTTGAGTCAGTAACAGTTAGGGATTTTGGCAAAGATACAAAATTGCCACTGGGATGCACTGGCATTTCCAGCGGCTGAGGCAGCAAATAAACGCGAAGATGAGCTACAAAAATAAAAGGACGCTGCTGGAGAATTTGCTGTAATGCCTCTGTTGTCCAGACTGTTAACAGCGACAAAGCCTCTAATGATTCAGGATCATTAACCATTTGGCACAAT
Organism: Microcoleus sp. Pol7_B2; assembly: GCF_036701035.1. Classification (NCBI taxonomy): domain Bacteria; kingdom Bacillati; phylum Cyanobacteriota; class Cyanophyceae; order Oscillatoriales; family Microcoleaceae; genus Microcoleus; species Microcoleus sp. Pol7_B2. The sequence goes on from NZ_JAUBQB010000137.1 coordinate 2,113, forward strand.
TCGCACTTAGCCCAAGCTTTTATCAAAACTCGATCAGCATTTAACTGAGCAAGTGCCTTGTGAGCAACGGGTAAAAAATGCGATCGATAAGAGCGATCGCCCGATAGCGAATCCACCGAAAGATTAGCGGGATACAAAGCAAATGTCCGCCCCGGATTCAGAAACATCCTAGGCATAGCTGCAATCAGGCGTCCTTGGATTAAAGCTTCAATATCTGGAACTGGTAAAGCCAGTGCTGTTTGAAGCAAAATTGATTGGTTCATACTTAACTAAATTGGTCGCTTAGATCGCCATCATCTGTATCATCACTGCTGGTAGGGTTGAAAAAATCTTCTAAAAGTTGGAGTTCATCTTCATCATCAACCACAGGCATTTGATTCGACGGATCGCTCAAAATTTCTCGCAGTAAAAGATTGTCAAAAGTGAGCTTTTTCTGAGATATGAAATCAACAACCTCGTCTTTGGTTAAATTATAATCTGTGCATTTTTCATAAACAGCACGGAGAGCCAATAACGGTTTTATTTGCTCTTCAATCAAGTACACCAACTCACCGCCTTTTTCTACTGATACGAGTTGTTCTAGTAGCTTGTATGCTGGAGAGTTTTTGCTCATTTTCTCTATTTTTGATTGGGAACGGACTAAACAACCGCGAGTTAAATCAAACTTTTGATAATCAATTAAGCGCTTTAATCCAGCAACTAAGTCAGATTGAGAAGTTTGAATTACTGCAACACCAATCTTTACCTTTCTTCCATTTTCGACACCAATTATCTTGAAATTAATCCAACCTGCATTTTGTAATTTTGGTTTAATATCTGTCATAATGTTATTTATTCTTACATTATCCACAGTCTCATCTCTCAGGGTTGCAAAACCAAAGCAAATAGCATTAGCAATTGTGAAACTATCCTTCATATCATCTCGGAAGTCTCCCTCAAGTTCCTTGGTAAAAGCAAGATCAAACCGTTCAGCAGGATATTCTGGAAGTTCAGGCGTTGGAGGCATAAAAACTTTAAAATTCTCGGCACACCATCTCAAAGCTTCGCGTACAGTTGGCTTAACTCTGCCATATTCTCTCAGTTGACTTTCCTCAAATGGGTAGACCGGATGAGGAGGATTTAAATTTCTGACCTCATAAAAATCTTGCAACCATAGTTTGACTAAATCAACTAAATAATCACCATTCAACTGGTTTAAATCGATGGGTTTTCGCTGCGTGTATGTTGAAATTCGATCGGGTATACTACCAGGCATCTGATTAACTATTTGCCAAGTATCGGGTGCCATTACTGTGATAATAACTAAACCTTGACTGAGTTCTGATTGTTCGAGAGTATCGTACAAACGCTTAACTAGAGTGGCAATTACCTGCACTGTTGTTAATCCCTCACTGCTACACCAATCTCGATTTACATCTATTTCATCAAAACAAATGATGATAGGACGGTAGTAACTCACCAAATTTAAAATTTTCTGGACATTGTTAAGAGATTCTACTTCTCTATCCTGATTAGTCTTGCCGGAATTAGTCGGCAATCCTAGTTCCTCAGCTTTAGCTTTATCTAACTCTTCACCAGACAACCATTTGATAGCAAAAGGTGTTTCAGTTTCTGATAATGTCCACAAAACAGCTCGAAGAATATAAGGGTCTACATTTGATCTTGTCTTAAGAAATTGCTTAGTTAGGGCTTTCATGTAATTTTTATTTTTAGTAGCCCAACTAGCACATACTTGATCAAACTGATCGAGTAGTTTTTGAGGAGAAAGATTGGGTGTAGCAGGATTAATAGCTTTGAAACATTCGTTAGCCATTGCTGCTGCTATTTCCTGGCATTGCATGACACCTTGGCTACTTAGGCGACTTAAACTATTAACTAAAGTTTGCTGAAATTGGTAGTTGATAAAGTTTAAGTCTGTGTAATTATTAACACTCGCATAAACGAATAAAGCATTACCATTGCTTTCTAGCCTGTGGCGAGTACGATTCAAAATGTGGCTTTTACCCACTCCCATTGAAGCAGTTAATACCAGTGAAGTCACCTTTTCTTGACTAGATTGACTTGTCTTTACTTTTTCAACTGCCTGAAAAATTGCATCGGAAGCATGAGCATTTAGAGTAGGAAGATCGGGGAACCCTTTCCCCCAAATATCTTGCTCTTTGACAATGCCAGCTTTGCTAAATGGATTGTGATTTTGAATTGCAGCATTCAGGGCTTCTATCGGGGAAACTGGTATATTGTTCATGCTTATCGGGTGTGAGGTAACGAACTACAAAAAGATTGAGAACAATTTTATGGATTTAAGCGCTTGGCGTAGTAACGCAATGTACCACCAGGAATGATGATTGAGTCTTCACGTTTATCTGGGGTGATGTCTGGGGTTTCCCCTGCCATTAGCTGAAAAATGTCATTAGCCTGCATTTCCAACAGCCACTCATTGAACTCCGATCGCCCTACCATTTCCCCGATCGCCCGACGCATCCGATAAATCGGCACTAAATCGTCTAAGTTATAATCCCGGTTCAAGCTGTCATACACATCGATCGCCACAGCCTTAAAATCGTCATAGGATGCGATCGTCCCTACATCCGCCTTCCCCTTCTCAACAGCAACACTCGCCGCACCATCCTGATGCCGAATCCACTTCAACAAAGAATTTCCCAGCCGAGTACCAATTTGAGAACCATCAAACTCAAACAAAGAATCCTTACTTTTGAGCCCCTGCGCTAAAACTTCTTTCCCCTTAGCGCTCAATTCCACCAGCGTCACCCGATTTACCAGCGAATACTCGATCGCCCCAGTCGCCTGCAACTCGCCGAGCACTTCCACATATCTCTGACTCGTCTCATTAGTCCGCACAATTCGCTTAGTCAAATCCCCCTTTTTCACCTTCATCTTCCCGCCGCCCAAATCCCACAAATTCAGCAGTACCCGAACTTTTGCCTTAGCATTCCACACCGCTTGCTCTTCAGGTGTCAAAGTTTGAGACACCGCAATTTCATCTTTCTCTGACATATCTATACCTTTAAATACTTGTTCTTAGTATCAAATTTTATCATAAATCTTGCTGACAAACTTTTCAACTTTTCCCTAAAATCCCGCGCGAGGCTGTAAACAGCTTAGGCAAATTTCATTTTAAAAAAATTGTGATTGACTAAAAGGAAATCGTTTGATAAAATACCTAATCTAACGAGCGATCGCACTTCAAATTCTCCACAGAAAATGCGATGAAACAATCTGAAGCACAGCCCGCTTTCCTCTAGCAAACTCAACAAATATAGCGATCCCAACCTTAGTCAACCACCTATAACCCAGCTTAACTGCGACTTTAGTTCAATGCCAGATTCAGCCTTTAGAAAGACGAATTCAACCTAAACCTCTTGTTACATTGCAATGGCAATCAAAACATTGAACAACATTTTACCCATGAAAACTATTCCCGACCAAATTTCCGACATCAAAGAAAAACTTCCCGACGTTACTCCGACCCCTCCCGGTTTAAAAGCTCAAGCATCTAGCCACGACCTCAAAGCCCGTTTAGATTGGGGCGAACCCGGACTGACAATCATCGACGCTCGTGATTTTGAAAGCTTCACCAAAAGCCACATTACCGGCGCGGTAATGATGCCAATGGACGAATTAGTCGCTAGAGCACAATCGAGTTTAGAACCCATCCGCGACATCTACATCTACGGCGAAAACGACCAACAAACCGCCGAAGCGGCCAATCTTCTCCGCGCAGCAGGCTTTCAAAAAGTGGCCGAACTAAAAGGCGGGATTCCTGCTTGGAAAGCCATCGATGGCCCTATCGACGGTGCTCTGGAACACGATACTCCCGGCCCCGATGCCTACAACGTTTTTTCTCGCTTGCAACACCACGCCGAAGCTCAGAAAATCAACAAATAACCTCAGATTGGCGGCAGGAGTCGCCCATAAAATCTGACACTTAATAAACCCGGTATCGCAAAAGTTACCGGGTTTTTCTATCAGAACTTATACCCCAATACGCTTGGGTTAAAACTGTTTATTCCCCGGAGAGCGCCCTAAATCCCCCTTAAGAAGCGGGACTTTGAGTAACTTCTTGTCCCCCCCTTCTTAAGGGGGGCTAGGGGGATCGGGCTTAACTGAAGCATATTGACTTATACCAAATCCTGCCTCAATTTTCTTAGTCTCTTACAGAGTGACTTCGTTTGTCTAGTAGCGGTTTCAACCGCCGACTCTTAAATTTCTGCCATCCAAATATGCCTTAACTTCCCCAAACATGAGGCGGTTTGCATCAAAAGTAATCCGTTTAACAGCTTCCTCAAAAGAAAGCCAAGCAGAATTTTGAACTTCCTCCTCTTGCAAAACAACTTCCATCGAATTGACAAAACCTAAAAAATAAGTGACAGTCTTTTCAATCGGCTCCCCATCCTTAACAAAAGAATAGTGTTCCGTAAAACTAGGCTCATCCAGAATTTCAAAATCCGATATACCAGTTTCCTCCAGAAATTCCCGTCTTGCCGTTTCCGCAGGAGATTCCCCCGGATTCGCGTGACCTTTCGGAAAAGCCCAATGTCCCGCTTGATGTTGAATCAACAAAAACAAAGCATCAGCTTCTTTTCCAAAAATTGGCACAATCCCAAAACATTCATCTTTCATTTTTCTGATATTTCCTATTAACTGTTATGTCTTTTTAGTCGGCGTAAGCGAACTTAATTTGTGTAGAGGCGGTTTCAATCGCCGACTCTCTGAAATTCCCACCCCAAGCGAGTCTGCTGTTCGTAAACCCGCTTCAAAGTATTAACATCCCTCGCTGAAATAGGCGGAGGATTTCTCACCTGAGAAAAATAAAGCACATCAGTTTCCATCAAACTGTGACCCCAAATTCCCAAAGCGTGACCCAACTCGTGCCGCGCCGTCGCCGGAATATACTTACCCACTTGATTCGGATTCAAATAAACCGAAAACCGATGAGATAACACAGTTTTATCCCCATCCCGACGGGCGTACAATTCATAGGTAGCCTCTCCAGAGCGCGATCGCAAAACTCCTTGACGCAAAGGCGGAGCCCGACGTAAAATCCTAATATCAGCCACCTCCGAACTATCCACCACTTCCAAAGGCAAATAAACCCCCCATTCCCGCACCACATCCAACACAGCCGCTACCCATTCTTCCGACTTATGAGCATCCACTGGACGCTCAACATAAACCTGAATCGGAAACTTAGACCACAACAAATAACCGAAATTCGGTGGCTTAACCTGGTCAAAATAATCACCACTATTTGTGGAATCTTGCCAATTCGCTAGCGTTGGCGGCAAAGGGTGAACCTGTGGAGGCGGCAAACTATTAGGGAGAGAAGAAAGAGTCGCCGCCGGAGTATTAACCTGAGTAAAAATTATCAGGCTAAAACAACATACAGCCAATCCCAAACCAGCCAGAAATCGAGGTTTTACCTTAACTTTCCACAACCGCATTTTTGCAACCGCAGATAGACGCAGATAGACGCAGATGAACTTGATATTATCTGCGTCTATCTGCGTTCATCTGCGGTTAAAAATCCAAATCTTATAACTTAGGCGCCAACCAACCAGCACTCAAAATTACAGTCAAACCCATAAAAACAATAGACAGACCCCAAGTAATCCGGTTCAGACTCGTTTCTGCACTTTTGGCGCTGGTAAACAATTGAGCTTGTCCGCCAATCCCTCCAATACCATCGCCTTTAGGACTGTGCAGCAACACAAAAATCACAAGTCCTAAAGCAGACAAAGACCAGATAACTTGTAACACAGAAACAATATTCATAATCTGGAGTAATTGGTAATTAGTAATCGGTAATTTATTATCATATCAAATTCGGTCGATCGCACACAATTTATGCAGAGACACTCCAAGAGCCTATTGGTGTCAACACTCGCCTGAAAGCCTTGATAAATCTCGTTTTTACCTGAACCCAGATCCCCCTAAATCCCCCTTAAAAAGGGGGACTTCGATCCATTTCCGGTTCCCCCCTTCGTAGGGGCGGTGCCCCCGTGCCCGCCCTTGGCTAGCAGGGCGGATTTATTGTCGGAATAATAAATTAGGGGATTGGGCTATTTGCTGATGCGCGCCCTCGGGATTTAACT
>NZ_JAUBQB010000010.1:0-12239 GCF_036701035.1 Microcoleus sp. Pol7_B2
TTATCATTATTGTTCCATAATATTTCTGCAGAAAGAGGTATTGACAAAATCTACTCCTTTCTAACTTGTTACCAATGATCCTTGACTAACCTGACTTCGCTCATCCTCGATGACAATCAACTCAACGACATCAAACCGCTAGAATCCTTGACTAACCTGGCTTGGCTCTCTCTCACCAGCACTCAAATTAGTGACATCAAACCGCTAGAATCTTTGACTAACCTGAATTATCTCTACCTCGATAACAATCAAATTAACGACATCAAACCCTTGCAGTCCTTGACTAACCTGACTTTGATCGACCTCAACGGCAATCAAATCAGCGACATCAAACCGCTAGAATCCTTGACTAAGCTGACTTCGCTCACCCTCAACAACAATCAAATCAGCGACATCAAACCCCTAGAATCTTTGACTAACCTGACAAAACTCTATCTCAGTGGAAATCCGAGCGCTCCCAAAACTTGCCCTCTCAAGCCAGAGTCTATTTGTAATTGGGAACCCTTAAGTTAAATACCAAATGTTTACAGTTCCGAAATTTAGAGGCACCAGATTATGATGCTTATAGTTACAGACAAATAAATAAATTTAGTTCATCGGTATAGTAAGCAGCGTGTTGTAGAAGTAATTCGGTCGCTCGCAGTTACTTGTAGTGCGATCGTCCTTAAATTATAGGGACACGGCAATGCCGTGCCCTGACTCCGAAGTTTCGTTCAAACTAATTTCGAGTTGTTTCACGGACGGTCAAACTGTACTTGCCTCTACCTTTTGGAGGCGGATCGTAAGCATTGACAATGACGCGATAGCGACCGTTGGCAGACAAGGTAACAGTAAGCTCTGAATTGGAATTTTGCTGCGTTGCATCATCATTTTCTCCAAGTAGCTCGCCCTGGGAGTTAAAAATAGCGAGATAAGTATCAAATTCGCTACTTTCTACGGTAATAATCACTTTTTGACCCTGAGTGCCTTCAAAGGTATACTCGTCGTACAAACTGCTGTCCGAGGGCAGTACAGAAGACTTAGCAGGGCTGAGTTCTCCGTTTTGCTCTAAAATGACTTTAGATGAACCGGCATCAGGACTCGGTGGAGGTTCTACAGTGGGGCTCTGAGTTGGCGAACTTTGTGGTGATGGCGACGGGTTGGGACTTGCTTGAGCTAAAACACCCTTGTCAGCAGGCTTCGCATCAGTTAAATTTTGAGGAAAGTCTGCGGAAATGAGGGTGGAACTGCTGTTAGCAACACCTGAATTTGAAAGTGACAAGGACAGAGCCGGCTTGCCAGAAAAAGTAGCTACCAGAGCAATTGGCGCAATCGCCCAAAATCTAACTTGACGCATGAATTACCTCGGTTTGCAACGAAGAAGGAAGGAAGAAGTCAGTAGCCAGTAGTCAGTAGTCAGTAGTCATGAGTTATTTGTTAGGTGCTACCAATGCCCAATGCCCAATGCCCAATGCCCAATGCCCAATTTTCACCGGACAGTTAGAGTGTAACGACCCCGGCCAGAAGCATCGTAAGCATTAACAATTACGCGATAGCGACCCGTAGCGGGCAAAGTAACGGTCAGAAACGCATTTTTAGTCGAATCGCTCTCATCGTCATTTTCTGCCACTAATCGGCCGTTAGGGTCAAAGATAGCGACATAGGGATCGAAATCTGTACTTTCGAGGGAAATGGCTACAGACTGACCCGATCGACCTTCAAAAGTATACTCGCGATACAGACTGTTGTCAGACGGCAATACTGGGCCGCCTGCGACTAAAGCGCCTTCTTCTTGCAAAATCGCCCGAGAAGGCGCGGTAGGAGCACTCGCTTTCAGTTGTAACGTATAAGCCCCTGACTGCTTAGCTTGGTATGAATTTGCCACTAACGTGTAAGTCCCGTCTGCTGGCAGCCTGACTGTAATTCTGGCGTCTTTACTGCCTGCCCCGTCATCGTCTTGCGCGATTTCGCGCTGGTTGGGCCCGAGCAAAATTAAATAAGGGTCAATTTCTTGACTTTTCATTTCTATTGTGATTTGCTGGCCCGCTTTTCCCTCAAAGGAGTAGAGGTCAAAAAAGCTGTTGTCGGTGGGCAGAACGCTAGACTTGTCGGTGAGGAGGCCGCTAACGGCGGGCCCGTTTAACGCAACTTTTTGAGGTGATTTGTTGCCACCAAAGGGCGATCGAGCTTGAGCCACGCGGGGGGCTCGCCCTTCTCGCACGGCTGTCAGGAAAGCTGGTACTTTGTCTGCTGAAATTGCAAAACCGATACCGATACTGCCACCGCCCCGACCGCGAGTAAAAATAGAAGTATTGACGCCGATTAATTCTCCTGAACTGTTGAGAAGAGGGCCTCCTGAATTGCCGGGATTGATGGCGGCGTCGGTTTGAATTAAGCCCCGCTGCTGGTCGATGCGGCTGACGATTCCGACTGTAAAAGTACCTTGAAATTGACCGAATGGATTGCCGATCGCAAATGCTTGTTGCCCGACTTTCACCGAACCGGGACGGGCTAAAGGAATGGTGGGCAAATTGTTTTGACCGCGAATCTTCACCACGGCTAAGTCTAGACCTTCTTCGCCGAATCCGATAACATCGGCGACCAGTTTTCTGCCGTCTGACAAAATGATATTGACGGTACCGCCGGCGGACACAACGTGGGCGTTGGTTAACACCATGCCGTCGGGGCTGATAATTGTGCCACTGCCGTTAGATTTATCTGTATCGACTGTAACAACCGCCGGACTGGCCTTTTCGTAGACTCGAATATTGGTTTGTTCTTCGACATTTTGGGCGATCGCGCCCTGGGAATGCACCGAGTTAAATTCCGTTAAATCTGTTGATTGCCGCACAGGAGATGTCGTAACAACCGCAGCAGCGCTGCCTGCAACCCCAACCGTTAAAATTCCCGATACTGCTAAACTTAGAAGTTTGAAATTCATGGCGATCGATTTAGTATTTAGCGATCGGTAGCTAGGAATTAGGTTTTGTGGCTAACCGCTAACTACCTTCTCTAATTATTTTAGGACTTGCACCACGGTAGTGACCTGCCTCACGCCGGTTCTCCCATTCGGGAATCTGAATCAGCGGCTAAATACTTAAAATTAGCTTCTCGTAGCGCAGCGTCCTCATTGCCGTAAAAAAAAGACAGCAAAGCAAAGCGCTGACCACTAATCACGGCAGTGGCTTCATGCAGCAAAGAACACGAAAAAATAATCGCCGTGCCAGAATCGCCTTTATAACCGTGCGGCGCGTACTCTGGAAAGCGTAAAAATCCCCCCGTGTACTCTCCCACATTCAAGTTTAGCGTCATCGCAAACCTGCGGTGCAGGGTAGCTTTGCTAGTGTTGTCGCGGTGCGGCCGAAAATAACCGCCGCTGTCAGCATCGTAACAACCTATCAAATACCGTTCAAACCTAGTAATTGTAAACTGAAAAGCTTTCTCTACTTCCGGCCGCACCCGGCGCAGAATAATCGCATTCAATTGTCGCTGGAAATCCTCGTCTTGAATAAAGAAATCTCGGCGCTTCTTAAAAGTGTCGTCGTGCAGGCCAACTGTTTTCCCGCCTATTTGTCTCATAAAGCCGGAAGGACTACCACCGTGAGTTTTGTACATATCTATTAAACTGCGGCAAGATGCTTTGTCCAAAACGTTAGGAATTACCAACACCGGGGCGTGCCGAGTGGCCGCTCGGGCTTCCTCAATGGGGGGCAAAGTTTTGAGAAAATCTAATACTTGTTGGGCGTGTTGGTGCGGTTCGCCCATGGGCAAAATATTAATTACCTGAAGGTTTTCGTTGAGAACAAAAGTTTGTGGTGCATAGTGAACTCCGGCAACTCCATTTTCTTCGACATCTCGGAAAACAGCGTACTGCTGACTGACTTTTTTATCTAAGTCCCAGAAAAAGATGAATGACGGAGCAATTGTTGTTGGTCTGTTTAGTTCTTTGTCTGCTGGGTCAACGCTGACTCCGAACCTCGGTACTTGCAAGCTTCGGAATTCTTCTGAGAGCTCTTGAAAGCTTTTGAGGATAACTTGGATTTGTTCAAAAGCTGCGCTGGCAAAGAAAAACAGGACGACTCGCCGGCCGCCAACAGTCGGGAAATGAAATAAGGGGTTATTTGTAGAAGGAATGGAAAACCAGGGAGCCGGATCTCCTATTTCGAGTAATGGCATCTTGCTGATTTAAGATTGGGGATTTTATATTTAGATTATTATGCTGTCGATTAGTTCCACAGGTTCGGTATGTCAAAATAATTTTAAAAAAAATTAGCTTTTATATCATTTCCGGTTACACCGCAATGATGTTGACTGTTGACTGTTGACTCGAATTTACTATTCCGATGCTAACGGATTTGATATTATTTGTGTATATCTCCGTTGGTTTGGGGTTTCACCCTCGCAATTTACAGTCTTTTTAATCACTTTCATATCTGAGAATAAGTAGATGGGCATCAATAAACGCAACTTATTTTTTTGCCTGCGGGCACGAGAAAAGTTTAGTTTCACCCATCTACTTAGTGTTTGCCTATTTGTCGAAACTGGGGGAATTATCCGGTTGGTCTTCCGGGTATTCTACAGGTCGATACTCCACGTAATCTGACGGCGGTGCTTCCACGTCGCGGTTGCTGGGGCGAGACCTGGATGATTCCGTAGGACGGGGTTTTTTGGTTCTCGGCGGCGTATCGGAACTGCGGTTTTCCGAAGCAGGGGGGCGACTGCTGCGGCTGCGGGTCGGTCTTTCTTCGGGGTTGTCTGAAACGTCCCAATTGTCAGACTCTTGGGCAGGCGGGGCTTCTGGGCGAGAGGGACGTTTGCGCGAGGCTCTATCTGCCGAATCGGGCCTGGAGGTGTTAACGCTGCCGTTGCGATTCGAGGGGCGGCGGCGGGGTTCGTCGTCGTAGGCTTCCCGAGAGGAACGGTAGTCTTGGCTGCCTCTAATCCGGGGACGCTGCGGATAGTCTTCCTCGGGTTCTAGCTGTTCCATTTCAGGATCGTAGCCGTCGTAACCGTAGGCATTGCTGACCGGTCGCTCTTCATCTACGTATTGGGCGCGAGTTTTGGCTTGGGCTGTGGTCGCTCCTCGCAATTTAATGCTTTCTGCTGCAAAAAATATGGCGGAACCAGCGAGCAGAAATTGACCGAATGCCAGAATGGGATCGAGCCGCCATCCTTGAAATAACAGAATACCGCCGCACAGCAGGCCGACTGCTGCAAAAAAAATATCGTGGTCTCGGGCTAGTTTGGGACGCCACGATCGCAGAAAATACAGTCCTGCCCCTGCTACTGCTAGGATTATCCCTAACAGGCTGCTCCAGTTCAATCCTAAATTGACCATTAGCCTATCTCCTATGTCTTTCCTATGTTAGCGAGTTAGATTTTACATCTATCATTAAGTCTGTCAGCCCGACTGTGCTTTCTGGGGCAGCGTCCGGTCAGGGTTTCAGCTTGGGAAGTGAGTATAATAATGAGTTTAACGGGAAAAAACCTCAGCTTGGCAGTCAACTGAAGGTTTTGCCTTGACAGTTGCTGGCAGCCGAGGTTTCTCGAATCGGGGAAATGCCCGACTTGTAGCCCAAAATTGACTTACAGCGCCGGACTTAGAAACCCGCTGACTTTTTAGGTGCGCTTGATTTTGTCTTTTTGGCTGATGAAGATCAGGGCGATCGTTGCTGGAATCACTACCACTGTCACGCCCACCAGCAGGCTGTACAAAAAGTTCGCGAGAGAAGGAGTCATAGATTCAAAGCCTTTGTTACAACAATTTGATTTTTATTAATTTTATACTTTCGATCGCACCTGTCAAACGGTTAAAATTATGAATGGCAGACTTAACAAAACTTAAAATTTCGAGATAAGACCCATGACTGGTATTACCGTTGCAAGTTGGATTCTGGGCTCTGTCCTAGTTGTGATGACCTTGCTGTTTATTTTTCGGATCGTCTTGACTTGGTATCCCGAGGTGAACCTGAGCAAGTTGCCGTTGAGTCTGATTGCTTGGCCGACGGAACCTTTTTTAGCCGTAACTAGAAAGATTGTACCGCCGATCGGCGGAGTGGACATTACGCCGATTATTTGGGTGGGTATCTGTAGCTTGCTGCGAGAAATGATTCTCGGTCAGCAAGGGCTGCTGACGATGATGATGTAATAGTTCAGTTGGCGGGCATCGGCCAAACAGGGCATCGGCCAAACAGGGCATCGGGCATCGGTCATGGATTAGTTGCCACCCACTGCCAACTGCCAACTGACTACTGACTAATGACTGTTTTGGTTCAAGAACTGTTCGACGAAATTCGTGTAAACTTCGCCGTTGAGAAACTCGGGGGAATCGAGAATTTTTTGGTGGAAGCTGAGGGTGGTAGGAACGCCGGTGATGGCGCACTCCCGCAATGCCCGTTTCATCCTGCGGATGGCTGTCGGTCGATCTCGCCCCCATACAATTACTTTACCGATTAAAGAATCGTAGTAAGCGGGTATTTCGTAATCAGTGTAAACGTGAGAGTCCATCCGCACGCCGGGGCCACCGGGAGGCAAATAACCGCTGATTATGCCGGGGTGGGGTCGGAAATTGCGATCGGGATCTTCAGCATTGATGCGACACTCGATGGCGTGGCCGTTGAGAATTACTTGGTTTTGCTTGATTTGCAGCTTTTCTCCTTGGGCGATGCGGATTTGTTCGGCTATCAAGTCGAGGCCTGTAATCATCTCGGTGACAGGATGTTCTACTTGGATGCGGGTGTTCATTTCCATGAAGTAGAACTTGCCCGATTTGTCAAGCAGAAATTCGACAGTACCCGCACCCGTGTAGTTGATGGATTTGGCGGCGGCGACGGCGGCGTGACCCATTTGATCTCGCAGTTTCTGGGTGAGGGCGGGGCTGGGGGCTTCTTCGAGGAGTTTCTGGTGTCGGCGCTGAATCGAACAATCTCTTTCGCCGAGGTGGATGACGTTACCGTAGTTGTCGGCGAGGATTTGGATTTCGATGTGCCGGGGTTTTTCGATGAATTTTTCGAGGTAAAGTCCGGGGTTGCCGAAGGCTGCATCGGCTTCGCCTTGGGCGGCTGAGAATAGTTTGGGGAGTTCGGATGCTTCTCTGACTAGCCTCATGCCGCGGCCACCACCGCCGGCTGTGGCTTTGATCATCACAGGATAGCCGATGTCGCGGGCGATCGACAAAGCTTCGCGATCGTCCGCCAGCAATCCCTCGCTACCGGGAACAGTGGGGACTTTCACCCGCTGCATGGTTTCTTTGGCGGTGGATTTGTCGCCCATCGCCCGCATCGCCGCAGGAGAAGGGCCGATGAAGGTAATTTGATGGTCGGCGCAGATTTCGGCAAATCGGGCGTTTTCCGCCAGGAAGCCGTAACCGGGGTGAATGGCTGCGGCGTTGCGCGTCAGGGCGGCCGCGATGATGTTGGGGATGTTTAAATAGCTTTTGCTGCTGGTGGGGGGGCCGATGCAAACGGCTTCGTCTGCCAACTGGACGTGCAAGGCGTGTTTATCTACGGTGGAGTGAACGGCGACCGTGGCAATCCCCATTTCCTCGCAGGTGCGCAGTATGCGGAGAGCTATTTCTCCCCGATTAGCGATTAAAATTTTCGAGAACCCCATCTTCGCTGCTTAATTCACTCAATATTCTGTACAATAATGCCTTTCGGTATGTTCTGGATAATCGTTTTGCAGAAATTGTTCACAAAAATTTATTTTACATTTGGCTGGTAGTGGTGCTATGATTGTAAATCGGCGGTGCAAAAGGGCAAGTCACAAGTTAAATGTCAGGAACCTCAACCTGTGAATCTTTAACTCGTAACGCAAAAATCCCGGAGATTGCCAGAAAGAGCGGATGTGGCGGAATTGGTATACGCGCACGCTTGAGGTGCGTGTGGCATTATGTCCTTGCGAGTTCGAGTCTCGCCATCCGCATTGAATATGTAAAACAACTGTTGACAGTTTTTGCTGTTGGCAGTTGTTTTATATTGAGTGGTTTTTCTAGAAATTCGATTGAGTTTTAGATCGGATTCTCGAAAACTCGATCGAACTAACCATTCTTTAACTGTCGATCGACAATTGTGTTTAAATTAAAAAGATAGATACTTATCCTTTGTCAAGTAGAAGGGGGTTAGTTAGGTTCCGAATCCGAGAGTTTGCTGAGGAAAAAGGATGGACGCTAAAGGATGTTGCCGATCGATCCGAGGTTCCGTACAGCACAGTCAGGCACTATGCTCGTTCGGAAGGACTAGCAACGGTTGATATCACATCAATTCAAAAAATAGCTCGCACGCTGGATGTTTTGATTGAAGAGTTAATGGATGTTGTCAAAGAGTAAACAGATTTATCAGTAAGTCGCGCGAATATGACTGCGAAAATGTAATTAACAAAGAAAGCAGAGGGCGATTACACATCCCCAGAGGGAAGTTGATTTTGGGGACTAGGTAAACTTGTCTGCTGATTTGATGATTTACGATTGAGGTAGCGTTTAGTGACAAACCAAGCCAACCATCCCAAGCCTCCACCGGATAAACAACTAAGTACAACGGCAATAATGAAGGGATGCGGCGGTAGCAGAGGATGTTGGGGAGAAGGGAAATCCCAAGGTTTTTCGATTAAGGGGTAGCCGGCTGCTAAGATTCCGGCAAAGCCGACTCCGACACCGATGCCGGTACCGACTGCTTGAATCGTGTTTTGTAAATTGCGCTCTTTTTCTTTTTCTTTTTCCTCTTTTTTCTGTAAAGTTTGTTGCAGTTGGCGATCGGACTTGGCTTGTTCTATTTCCACCAAACCCCGCAATGTATTGATAAATTCGCCGATCAAGTCTTTACCCGGCTGGATATAACTGAGGTAGGTTTCTATTTGGTCGAGATAGCGCTTGCAGGTATTTTCCCCAAACTCTCGCCAACTGGGAATATCGCCCGGTTGCCAGAATTTTTGTAAGTAAGTTTGATAGTTGAGCTGATTGGTTTTGATTGTGGTATAATGCCCTTGCAGATTTCGCAGTTGCCGTTGATACTGCATAGATAGTTCTGGCATGGATTCCAGAAGTTTTTGCAGTTCTTCTAAGGGCTTATCTTGCTTGAATTGTTTAATCTTTGCTTCTAGTTCGCTGTAAGCTTTTCTGGCTTCACTGTAACTTTTTTGCGCTTGTTGGTAAACATATTCAATTTTGTGGCGAGTCAAGAGTGAGCTAAATAAATCGTCATAAACAGAGGTTACATCTGGAGATATCCCTTGATTGTCGATCCAAACTAAAATCCGATAGAGTTTATTGCGTTGATTGGGTTGGCTAATTTCATACTCAAATAGGGGAACTTTGAGCAAGTTACCTTGAGCGACTAATCCAAATGTAAAGTTAGTGTTTTTGAGCAGATTTATCACTAATTCATCAGCTACGCCTTGACATTCTGTATCAGGTATTTCTGTTTGTCCGTAAAGCCAGATGGTTTCACCGAGAGTGTTTTCCGAACATTCTAAGAAAAGGCTGCTAGGTTCAAATAAATCGATTTCTGCTGCTGCAATATCTCGCTCATTATTGGCGGGAGATAAAGTTAGATCGAAAGCGTAGGTATCATGCCATAGAAAGGGTTGCAGATTCCCGCTAATCGCTAATTGATTTTGGTGAATCGCAGTAAGTGCGATCGGCAGTTGTTCTTTGGTTAGCCATTGATTGATTAAATTTAAGGTTTTTGTCTGATGTTTGAAAGCCTGGGATTCTTCATCAATTTCGTAGCAAACTAATTGAGATTTTAAATTTTTGAGTTCAGTGAAAGGTAGTTTTTCACTTAGTTTAATCAGATTTTCCCAAATAAAATCGGCTGTAGGTGAAACTCGATCTGGAGGTTCAGCTAAAGTCTGATTGAGATGGAAATAACAAACACTGATACTAAAATTTTTCATGGAGAAGACGGCGGATATTGATTGGCTTCAGGAGGCTTTTCCGCAGCTACAGTCAGATTTTCTAGGGTTTCTTTCAAAATTTGACTTTGCTGTCCCGGCTTAGTGGGTGATTGCCCTTTATTGGGTAATTTAACTTCCTCTGATTTCATCACGTTAGCCCTGTATTCAAACTTAATTGCTGGCTTATCTTGCAGCCAATTTTCAATTAATTCGACATTATTGTCATCATTGTCTGTTAATTCAGCTTTGAGAGAAGCTAGGGCATATCTCAAGTTAAAATATAAATCTGATTGAATTAATTGCTGGAAAATTTCTATTTTGTTGCTGCTATTAGTCATGTTTTGCTCTCCTTTGCCAGCCGCACAGAAGCCGGCCCAATGAAAGGGATTTTGATAGATTTTAGCACAGACTCCTTGAGTTTCTTTGTCTTCTTCCAAGCAATATTGGAAGATTCCTCGCCACTCAGTGTCTAGGAGGTGACATTGGTTTGTCCAGTCGAGGAAGCCTTGGATTTCGGTGTCTCGCATCCAGATTTGGGCTTGGCTTAATGCTAGGGCGAATTTACCGGGTTGGCGGTAGAGGTTTTCGTAGGTTTTGATCAGTAAAATTGCTGTGGAAAGGGCGTTTACTGACCACAGACTGACGTATAAACTGGGACTACCAGCTAGTAGGAAACCGCTGGTGAGGCTGATGTATTCGTCGGTGTTGTCGAGTTGGACTTGTCCGGTTTCGCAGGCGGAAAGGGTGACTAAGCTGCATTGACTGAGGTTGAAATAGCGGATGATTTCTTCTAGGGTGAGAGTACCATCATATAGTCGTAAACCCGATTTTAGGGGTTCGTTGCGATTGAAGGAACCGTGACAGGAAAAGAACAGATGATGGCTGTCGGCGACTTTTTCGGCTATTTCTAATGTTGACTCGGATTTTTCGCCTTTTTTGGCATCTTGTTTAGCAAAAATTTCTGGGCTGGGGAAGATATTTTTGATGCTTTGTACTTCCATTTCCGCAGCCGTTAAGTCATTTGTGGGGTTTTGAATGGCCAATAACTTATCGAATTTACCGCGTTTGTATTTTTGGACTTGGTGCAATAGCTGACAACTGGGGGCGTAGGAAACTCCATTATCGAAGCAGTCAACGAGACAGGGATTCAGGGGGCAATTTTGGTTGTTTGGGTGAAAGCGCTGCCAATTTTCCCTACTCACGGGGAGGGCGTGGAGAGGGAACAGGTGCAAGTAGCGGTGGGGAATCAGGATGAGTTGATCGCAGGTTTCGGGGATGTTTTTAACTATTTCATCAATGTGGAGAATTTGGGCTAGGTTTGCTAGTTTGGTTTCTAGGCTATTTTGCCATTGTTGACGGTTACTGTAATAATTTCCTAAATATTCATTTACCCAATCAATTAGTTTTTCTAAATCTTGGGGTGATGATTGCCAAAATCCGATCCCCCCTGCCCCCCTTAATAACCATAGCCTTATTGAGGGGGGCTGGGGGGGATCGTTCGCGATGATGAAAGCACAAAAACTCTGGCGCAAAATGTACCATTCTACAATGGCTGTTTTTTCATCGGCTAACTTCTGAATTTCACCAAATTTGAGAGGTGTATAGGGATATTTTGCAGCTAAATCTTGGCGCAGTTGGTTGATGAAGTCATAATTTTTTTCTTCAGCTTGTTTTAACCGTTGATTTTCTTCGGCAATTCTCAGTCTTAACTGTTGCAACTCTTGGCGCACTTGGGGGGGAATTTCTCCTTTGGGATACAAATTTTTAACCGATAGCAACTCAATTAAGTTTTGCCCCTTGGAACGTTCGGCATATTCCACAGCTTCGGTGTAGCGTTGCAGTTCGATGCAAACTTCTACCATGCCCAGATAAAGTTTATTCCATTCTTCGGCTAATTTCTGTTTGGTTTCATCCCCAGATTGAATCTCGCCCCGTAAAAATTCTACTGTTTCAATCGCTGCGGCATAGGTATCATAAGCGAGTTGCCATTGCTGGTTACTTTTGTAAAGATTACCTAAATTAGATAAAGTCACTGTATGTTCTTGTGGGAAAGCCTCGCGAGTTCTAATAGTTAAAGCATTGTGATAAAGTGCGATCGCAACTTCGATATTCTGAGCTTTCTCTCCCCTGATTCTTTTAGTGTAGGCTGCTGCCAGATTATTTTGCGTCAGAGCCCATTTTTCGGGAAAGGCATCGCGGGTGTAGACGGTTAATGCATCAGTGCAAGATGCGATCGCCAGTTCGATATTCTCTGCTTTCTCTTCGCTGATTCTGTAAATGTAGGCTGTTGCCAGATTATTTTTCGTCATAGCCCAATCTTGGCGAAAGGCATCGCTGGTGTAGACGGTTAATGCATCAGTGTAAGATGC